>NZ_JACFYJ010000206.1:0-3424 GCF_037126505.1 Paraburkholderia bengalensis | reverse complement strand
CCGGCCGCCGACCGCGGCGGCGCCCGCCGCTGCGCCGTCGGCATCGAACGCCGCGACGAGGGGCTCGACCCGCTCAGGGGCCGCGCGAGGCGACCGCGTACAATGTCGCCTTGATCCACGCCTTGCGGCAACCTTCCATGTCCTTCGAATTTTTCATTCCCTGCCCGCGCGGCCTCGAAGCCGCGCTCGCCGCCGAGCTGGCCGACATCGCCGGGCGTCATCTGAACGGCGCGCCGTTCACCGCCGGCGCCCAGGTGCCCGGCGGCGTGCACTTCAAGGGCGGCTGGGCAGCCGGCATGGCCGCCAACCTGCATTCGCGCATCGCGAGCCGCGTGCTGCTGAAGATCGCGCACCGCCCGTATCGCAACGAGCAGGACGTTTATGCGCTCGCCCTCGAACAGCGCTGGGAGCAGTGGTTCTCCGCGCACGAGACGCTGCGCGTCGACGTCACCGCGATCAAGTCGCCTCTGCGCAGCCTCGAATTCGCGACGCTGCGCGTGAAGGACGCGATCTGCGACCGTCTGCGCGACAAGACGGGCGCGCGGCCGAGCATCGACACGGGCGCGCCCGACGTGCGCGTGTTCGCATTCCTGACGGCCACCGACTGCACGCTGTATCTCGATACCTCGGGCGAGCCGCTTTTCAAGCGCGGCTGGCGCCTCGACAAGGGCGCGGCGCCGCTGCGCGAGAACCTCGCGGCGGGCATCCTGCGCCTGACGGGCTGGACGCCGGGCACGCCGCTGTACGACCCGATGTGCGGCAGCGGCACGTTCCTCGCGGAAGCTGCGCAGGTGGCGCTGAACATCGCGCCGGGCGTCGACCGGCGCTTCGGCTTCGAGAAGTTCAAGCAGTACGACGCCTCCGCGTGGCAGTCGCTGAAAGTTGCCGCGCAGGACGCGAAGCGCGGCGCCCGCGCGGGCCGCCGCGACCTGCTGATCTTCGGCAGCGACATCTCCGACAACATGCTTGAGAAGGCGCGCGCGAACTTCGAGCGGGCCGGTTTTCCCCCGCTGCCGCTCAAGCAGGTCGACGCGCGCAACATGATGCCGCCCGCCGCCGAGCCGGGCATCCTGGTCGCGAATCCGCCGTATGGCGAGCGTATCGAAGTGCGCGGGCGCGGGCCGCGCGGCGAGATTCGCAACACGGGGCGCGAGGAAGGCGGCTTTCGGCGCGTCGAAGAGGATACGGCCGACATGGCCGAATTCTTCCAGTCATTCGGCGATGCATTGAAAAAGCGGTTTGCCGGCTGGCACGCGTTCGTGCTCACGTCCGACCGGAAGCTGCCCGGCCAGCTGAGGCTGCGCGAGTCGGCGAAAACGCCGTTGTACAACGGCGCGCTCGAGTGCCGGCTGTTCAGGTTCGATCTGATCGCAGGTAGCGTCAGGCAACGCCCGGCGTCGGATGGGCCCAAGGAGTAAGCGGCTCTCCGACTCGATCCGGAAGCGGGTGCACGCCCGCTTTTTTCTTGCCCGCTTTGCGCGCCGCCGCCATAACGCTACTGACAGAACGCTGTCAGTAGCGTGCCAGCACACTTCTCCTGCGCCATCCGGCGCCAACTTAAAGGAGAACCGCATGTCAGCAGACTTCAACCGGGCGATCGCCTGGTTCGAAATCCCTTCCGTCGACTTCGAGCGTGCCGTCCGTTTCTATGAAGCCGCACTCGACACCACGCTGCGTCGCGAAGATTTCGGCGTGCCAATGGCCATCTTCAGCTACGACGAGCCATCGACGGGCGGCAGCATCGTGCAGAGCCCGACGCTGGAACCGTCGGCGACAGGCTCGCTCATCTACCTGAACGCTCGGCCGACCGTCAACGCAACGCTCGAACGCGTGAAGCGGGCGGGCGGCAAAGTGGAAGGGCCCGCCGTGCAGCTTCCGAACGACATCGGCTGGATTGGATTTTTCACCGACACGGAAGGCAACCGCGTCGGCCTGCATTCGAAAACCAATGGCTGAAAGCGGGCGCGACACGTGACGGGAGCGCGTCGTGCGGCGCTATCATCGCGAGAGATTGCCCGTCTACTTCCGGGAGACTCCCACGATGACGCGTCGCGCCGACCGCCTGTTCCAGATCGCCGAGTTGCTGCGCGGCCGCCGCCTGACCACGGCGCAACAGCTCGCGGACTGGCTGCATGTGTCGCTGCGCACCGTCTACCGCGATGTGCAGGATTTGCAGTTGTCGGGCGTGCCGATTGAAGGCGAACCGGGCATCGGTTATCGCTTGAGCCGCAGCGCCAGTCTGCCGCCCCTCACCTTCACCGCAGATGAACTCGCGGCCTTGGCGGCGGGCGCGCGGATGCTCGAATCGTGGGGCGGCGAAAGCATGGCGGCAGGCGCGCGCGGCGCGCTCGCAAAAATCGCGTCGGCGATGCCCGCCGACAAGCGCGCGACGCTCGACCGCCTCGCCTTTTTCGCGCCGTCGTTTCATATCGACGGCAATCTGTCGGCGATTGTCGACACGCTGCATCGCGCGATCGATTCGCGGCACGTCGTGAGCTTTGCGTATCAGGACAAGCACGGCGCGACGACGCAGCGGCGCGTGTGGCCGCTGGCACTTGCGTACTGGGGCGCGCGCTTCACGCTCGGCGCGTGGTGCGAACTGCGCGACGACTTCCGTCACTTCGCGCTCGCGAATATCGAAGACCTGAAAGTGCACGAGCCGTTTCCCGATGTCGAAGGAAAACGGCTCGCGGATTTCATGCGCAGCATCGGTGTGAAGCCGCGCTGATCGGATTGTCGGCATGAGGCGCTTAAAAACGCACCTCGTGCATCGATGCGTCAATCGACAGACTTCACCATATCTTCGATCACCTTCTTCGCATCGCCGAACACCATCATCGTCTTGTCCATGTAGAACAGGTCGTTGTCGAGACCGGCGTAGCCCGCCGCCATCGAGCGCTTGTTGACGATCACGGTGCGCGCCTTGTATGCCTCGATGATCGGCATGCCCGCAATCGGCGACTTCGGATCAGTCTTCGCAGCAGGATTCACCACGTCGTTCGCGCCGAGCACCAGCACCACGTCGACCTGGCCGAACTCCCCGTTGATGTCTTCCATTTCATGCACGATCTCGTACGGCACTTCGGCTTCCGCGAGCAGCACATTCATGTGGCCCGGCATGCGTCCCGCGACAGGGTGAATCGCGTACTTCACATCCACGCCCTTCTCGATCAGCAGATCGGTGAGTTCTTTCAGCGCGTGCTGCGCGCGTGCGACGGCCAGACCGTAGCCCGGCACGATCACGACGGTTTCCGCGTTGCCGAGCATGAACGATGCGTCTTCCGCCGAGCCCGACTTCACCGGCTTCTGTTCGCCCGAGCCCGCCGCTGCCGCCGCACCCGCCTCGCCGCCGAAGCCGCCCAGAATCACGTTGAAGAACGAACGGTTCATCGCCTTGCACATGATGTACGACAGGATCGCACCG
>NZ_JACFYJ010000205.1:0-3426 GCF_037126505.1 Paraburkholderia bengalensis | reverse complement strand
GGCATTCAAGCTGATCGAGGAAGCCGAGAAAACCTGGCGCCGTATCAACGGCCCTGAACAGATCAAGCTGTTGCTGGAGGGCATTGCCTTCAAGGACGGTGAACCGGTGCAAGACGATCGACCGGTTCAGCAGAAACTCGCCGCCTGATAGCCCCTGCCTTAACGTTGCCCGTACACCACTCTTGACGTTAGCTCGGTATCAGGCTTCGCACGGTGCTGATTGCCAGTTCGCAACTGAGTTTCGCCGCGACACGGGCGTTCAAGGGAGCGCTCTTCCAGGCAGTCTGTGAGACAGGTGCCAGGACCGAACACGGTGCGGCGTTCGCCGCCTCGAAGTTTCTTCATCCATTGTTGAGCTGGAGAATCAGTCCGAGTACCGGAAAGGCGCCGCTTTCGCTCGTTGAGGTGAGGCGGCTATTAACGAAAGTGCCACAGAGCGTGCTCATAGGGGCCGCGCAGTGCTTTAAGCAGTACATCCAGCAGATCGGTAACTCGCCTGCGCAAGCATGGCGGCATTTTGCAGGACCTATGTTCGAGGCCGTCTGGCCGTATGAAGCGCGGTTCAAGCGGGCGGCGGTGTCACGTGAGCTCGCTGCGCTTTGTGCAACAACGGGAGCAGCGTTCGACGAAGCATTTTCAGTATTGCGTCATTTTCTTACGCCAATCGACGGCGGTTGGTATGGGGTGACGCTACTTGACGACGCCGGGGTTGTCAGCGCGAATCCCAAAACGTGTCTGGATTTCTTGTGGCTCGTGTCAGGTCCCGGGGCATCAGGCCAGTCGATGGAACTCGCGGCAGTACTCGACAAGATCGTTGAAGTGGCGCCGAACCTTGAAGTGGATCGACGCCTGCAATGGTTGGAGCAGAACCGCGTGATCCGTTTGCACTAGTAAGCGCACAGCTTCTAGATTTCGCCAATGTCCCGCTTGATGATACCGACCGATGAGCAGCTGGCGATCCTCGATGCCGTCGTTGGCCGTGAGAGCATGAAAATCAAGGCATATGCCGGAGCGGGGAAGACGTCGACGCTGAGGCGCGTGGCGGACCGTCTTTCACATCAACGTGGCATATACCTCGCGTTTAACCGTGAGATCGCGGAACACGCCAGGCGCCGATTCCCCGCGACCGTTGTTGCCGGAACGATTCACTCAATGGCATACCGATCGGTTTCGAGCTTCCTTACCGCGCGCGTGAACCGACCCGCGGAGCAGCCCCACGAGCTTGCGGCTCGCTATGGACTTGGGCCCGTCGAAGTTCCCCTCATTACCGGAAAGGTGGTCGAAGTCACGCCCTTTGAGTTGGGCCGGATGATTCTTGATGGCCTCGGCCGGTTTTGTCGCTCTGCGGACGATGTGCCGCTCTCGCTTCACATTCCTGTCGACGAGAGGATCGACGAGAGGGCGGCCGAATGGCTGCAGAGCGGACTCCTCCCGTACGTGGACCGACTGTGGAGCGAAAGCAAGGACCCTCGCGGCGCGGCGCGATTCTTCCAGACGTCTACCTCAAGGTCTGGGCTCAGTCTAGTCCGCGCATTGAATCGGACTTCATTTTGCTGGACGAAGCCCAGGATAGTGACGGTGCGATCTTGCGGCTTCTCAACGAGCAGACACACGCACAGATTGTGTACGTGGGCGATCCATATCAACAGATCTACGAATGGCGCGGTGCCGTCAACGCAATGGCGAAGATCGAGGCAGGCGAACATTCGCTGACCGAATCGTTTCGTTTCGGTCAGACGTTCGCCGTGCTAGCGAGCCGACTACTCGCGTTGCTTGGCGAGCAGACGCCGGTTCGCGGGCAAGGCACAATCGGATCTCTTATGGTCGAAGACCCGTCGGTCGCGCCACCTGTTGACGCGATCCTTTGCCGAAAAAATGTCTCCGCCATATGGCACCTTGCCGCCGGCGTGGAGGCGGGCCTAAAGCCGGCAATCCGCATGAGCGCAGCTGAGATTGTCGCTTATGCCGATGGTGCCGATATGTTGCTGGCGGGACGTCGTGCTTTCCGACCAGCTGCATTGTCGCTGTTCGAGACATGGAATGACGTTCAGTCTTTCGCTCGCAGCGCGGCCGGTGTCGATTTGCTTCCGATAGTTCGAATCGTCGACGAGCTTGGAACGGACTATCTGCGCTCGCTCGCGTTAAGGATCACGCCCGAGGCGAGCGCTGATTACGTCATCTCGACGGTGCACAGGGCGAAAGGCCTCGAGTGGAAGCGGGTCAAGGTTGTCAATGATTTCCTGTTCAAATACATCGACGGCCGCCTGACGCTGGACGACGACGAACTGCGGCTGCTCTACGTCGCCTTGACGAGAGCGCAGCATCTTTTAGATGTGTCAGACCTTCGTGAGCCGCTTTTGAAGTTATTTGCTTGAAAAGAGACACGCAGTGGTCGCGAACCAGGGCCTACATTTCTGCAGGATCAGGGGAGGTGCCTTGGCGCTATCCCCGCGACCGCTTGACACTGCCGCGCGCACGATAAAATGGAAATCAATGTCACGTTCGTCGAACGGGTTCCAGACGAGGGATTGAAGTTGGTACTCGCCCGTAAAACGTCGCGTGGAAAAGAACTGCAAATTAGCTGATACAACATTGGAGGGTCGATGGAATGGGGTTGGCTATGGGGCAATGTCGGCGTGCCGATAGCGTCCATGTTCCCTACCCAGTCGCAGCTGATCTTGCCGTGCTGCCATTGATGCCAGAAACCGACGTGAATTCAATGCTGAACAGGCGCAAGCAGGAGAAATTCATCCACATATGCACGCCAATGGTCCGGTTGCCTCAACAACTGTCCGCTTAAAAATAGGTCAATTTCTGGTTTGGCGATGCAAAAAAGTGGCTTGCACCTCTGCTGAACGAAAAAAATGCCAAGTTCCATCCGGCGGTTTTCAGCACGGATTGCGTGGATCTGGATGATCCACGCAATCAATGGAGAAATGTATACGCTGGGCACGTCCGAAACCACGTGATCCCGGTTGAAAATCGACATGCCCATTTCCAGCACTGATTGCGTGGAATATCCGGTACGGATTGCGTGGGAGCGTTTCGCGGCTGCGAACGCACTGGCAATTTACGCAAATCGCTCAGAAACGCGACACGTCCATCGGCGTGTCTTTTTCTTAACGGGAACCGCTTGGAAACACCGTAGACGGTATTTCCAGGCGGTTTCTGTAACGTTTCCATAACGATTTCTGTAAATGCACTTTCTGTCGCAGCCATCGAAGCTCCCGGTGCCGGTTAGCCGGCGGCCGGTCAGCTTACGATGGTCCGAAAAGCGGACATCTGAACTTGGCTAAAAGCGGACATTACAACTTAGCCACTACAATGCGTGTCAAAGCCAGATTCAAATGTCCGCTGTCCAGCCAAGTTCAGATGTCCGCTTTTGCGGGGTTAGAAATCTCTATCTCGGGGTTTCAACTCACGCAG
>NZ_JACFYJ010000204.1:0-3451 GCF_037126505.1 Paraburkholderia bengalensis | reverse complement strand
GTAAGGAGCCTGACGATTACCTACTTTCACACGGGCAATCCGCACTATCATCGGCGTGGAGTCGTTTCACGGTCCTGTTCGGGATGGGAAGGGGTGGGACCGACTCGCTATGGTCATCAGGCATGACGGGTTGCTGCGTCGCGGTGGAGGTTGCGTAACCTGGTCGCGCCACAGCCAATCTGGAAGAAGCGTAAAGAGGGGGTTGTGTTGTTTCCGGCACAACACCGATCTCAGACCTGTGTGCGCCCCCTTCGGGGGCAGGGTCATGGCCAATGCTGAAGCATTCACCACGACCGCGAAACACACCGGTTATAGGATCAAGCCTTACGGGCAATTAGTATCAGTTAGCTTAACGCATTACTGCGCTTCCACACCTGACCTATCAACGTCCTGGTCTTGAACGACCCTTCAAGGGGCTCGAAGCCCCGGGGATATCTCATCTCAAGGCGAGTTTCCCGCTTAGATGCTTTCAGCGGTTATCTCTTCCGAACATAGCTACCCGGCGATGCCACTGGCGTGACAACCGGTACACCAGAGGTTCGTCCACTCCGGTCCTCTCGTACTAGGAGCAGCCCCCTTCAAATATCCAGCGCCCACGGCAGATAGGGACCAAACTGTCTCACGACGTTTTAAACCCAGCTCACGTACCTCTTTAAATGGCGAACAGCCATACCCTTGGGACCGGCTACAGCCCCAGGATGAGATGAGCCGACATCGAGGTGCCAAACACCGCCGTCGATATGAACTCTTGGGCGGTATCAGCCTGTTATCCCCAGAGTACCTTTTATCCGTTGAGCGATGGCCCTTCCATACAGAACCACCGGATCACTATGACCTGCTTTCGCACCTGCTCGACTTGTCAGTCTCGCAGTCAAGCACGCTTATGCCATTGCACTATCAGCACGATTTCCGACCGTACCTAGCGTACCTTCGTACTCCTCCGTTACACTTTGGGAGGAGACCGCCCCAGTCAAACTGCCCACCATGCACTGTCCCCGACCCGGATCACGGGCCAAGGTTAGAACCTCAAACAAACCAGGGTGGTATTTCAAGGACGGCTCCACGCAGACTGGCGTCCACGCTTCATAGCCTCCCACCTATCCTACACAGATCGGTTCAAAGTCCAATGCAAAGCTACAGTAAAGGTTCATGGGGTCTTTCCGTCTAGCCGCGGGGAGATTGCATCATCACAAACACTTCAACTTCGCTGAGTCTCGGGAGGAGACAGTGTGGCCATCGTTACGCCATTCGTGCAGGTCGGAACTTACCCGACAAGGAATTTCGCTACCTTAGGACCGTTATAGTTACGGCCGCCGTTTACCGGGACTTCAATCAAGAGCTTGCACCCCATCATTTAATCTTCCGGCACCGGGCAGGCGTCACACCCTATACGTCCACTTTCGTGTTTGCAGAGTGCTGTGTTTTTATTAAACAGTCGCAGCCACCAGTTTATTGCAACCCCTTCACCCTTCTGGCGCGAGCCAGTCAAGCTACAGGGGCGTACCTTATCCCGAAGTTACGGTACCAATTTGCCGAGTTCCTTCTCCCGAGTTCTCTCAAGCGCCTTAGAATACTCATCTCGCCCACCTGTGTCGGTTTGCGGTACGGTCAATGTGAAACTGAAGCTTAGAGGCTTTTCCTGGAACCCCTTCCGATTGCTTCGCGGCCTGAGCCGCTCGCGCCACGCCCTTGAATTCCGTGCCCGGATTTGCCAGAGCACCTTCTCCAACGCAGCGACCGGGACTTCCAACACCCGGACAACCTTCCGCGATCCGTCCCCCCATCGCATTTCACACTGGTGCAGGAATATTGACCTGCTTCCCATCAGCTACGCATTTCTGCCTCGCCTTAGGGGCCGACTCACCCTACGCCGATGAACGTTGCGTAGGAAACCTTGGGCTTACGGCGAGGGGGCCTTTCACCCCCTTTATCGCTACTCATGTCAGCATTCGCACTTCCGATACCTCCAGCACACTTTCCAGTGCACCTTCGCAGGCTTACGGAACGCTCTCCTACCATGCGTGCCAGGCACGCATCCGCAGCTTCGGTATATGGCTTAGCCCCGTTACATCTTCCGCGCAGGACGACTCGATCAGTGAGCTATTACGCTTTCTTTAAAGGGTGGCTGCTTCTAAGCCAACCTCCTGACTGTTTTAGCCTTCCCACTTCGTTTCCCACTTAGCCATATTTGGGGACCTTAGCTGGCGGTCTGGGTTGTTTCCCTCTTGACACCGGACGTTAGCACCCGATGTCTGTCTCCCGTGATTGCACTCTTCGGTATTCGGAGTTTGCTATGGCGAGGTAATCCGCAATGGACCCCTCAACCATGACAGTGCTCTACCCCCGAAGGTGAGACACGAGGCACTACCTAAATAGTTTTCGGAGAGAACCAGCTATTTCCAGGTTTGTTTAGCCTTTCACCCCTATCCACAGCTCATCCCCTAACTTTTCAACGTTAGTGGGTTCGGTCCTCCAGCACGTGTTACCGTGCCTTCAACCTGGCCATGGATAGATCACCTGGTTTCGGGTCTACACCCAGCGACTGAATCGCCCTGTTCGGACTCGCTTTCGCTACGCCTGCCCTAATCGGTTAAGCTCGCCACTGAATGTAAGTCGCTGACCCATTATACAAAAGGTACGCCGTCACCCCTTGCGAGGCTCCGACTGTTTGTATGCATGCGGTTTCAGGATCTGTTTCACTCCCCTCCCGGGGTTCTTTTCGCCTTTCCCTCACGGTACTGGTTCACTATCGGTCGATCACGAGTATTTAGCCTTGGAGGATGGTCCCCCCATCTTCAGACAGGATTTCACGTGTCCCGCCCTACTTGTCGTACACCTAGTTCTTCCACACGGTTTTCGGCTACGGGGCTATCACCCACTATGGCCGCACTTTCCAGAGCGCTCGCCTAACCGTGCAGATAAAGAGTACAGGCTGATCCCATTTCGCTCGCCACTACTTTGGGAATCTCGGTTGATTTCTGTTCCTGCGGTTACTTAGATGTTTCAGTTCACCGCGTTCGCTTCACATGGCCTATGTATTCAGCCATGGATACTCCATTCGGAGTGGGTTTCCCCATTCGGACATCTCCGGATCAAAGCTTGTTTGCCAGCTCCCCGGAGCTTTTCGCAGGCTACCGCGTCCTTCATCGCCTGTGATCGCCAAGGCATCCACCACATGCACTTGTTCGCTTGACCCTATAACGGGTGTGTCTCTTTCAAGAACATCCGCTACAGGCTGAGTTTTCGCGTTGTGCCGTATTCCAAGGCTGTCTTTCGACAACCCTTAAATACTTTCGATACAATCACAACCCTGATTCGCCTACTCACACACCCATCTCTAAGTATGCTTTCGCGAATCTCTTTACTACTTCTTCCTGATTGTTAAAGAACGACAGCCGATATGGCGATTGCTATAACCGCATATCTTCTCTGACTGGCTCAATCGCCAATG
>NZ_JACFYJ010000203.1:0-3466 GCF_037126505.1 Paraburkholderia bengalensis | reverse complement strand
CGCCACGCCCTGCACATCGGCCTGGCCACCGAGCTTGCCTTCCGTGCCGACCTCGCGCGCCACGCGCGTCACCTCGGAGGCGAACGAGCGCAACTGATCGACCATCGTGTTGATCGTGTTCTTCAGTTCGAGGATTTCGCCTTTCACGTCGACGGTGATTTTCTTCGACAGGTCACCTGCAGCGACTGCTGTCGTCACATCGGCGATATTGCGCACCTGAGCCGTCAGATTGCCGCCCATCGAGTTGACCGAGTCGGTCAGATCCTTCCACGTGCCCGCCACGCCCTGCACATCGGCCTGGCCACCGAGCTTGCCTTCCGTGCCTACCTCGCGTGCCACGCGTGTCACCTCGGAGGCAAACGAGCGCAACTGATCGACCATCGTGTTGATCGTGTTTTTCAGTTCGAGAATTTCGCCCTTGACGTCGACGGTGATTTTCTTCGACAGGTCACCGGCGGCCACCGCCTTCGTCACTTCGGCAATGTTGCGCACCTGGCTGGTGAGATTGCCCGCCATGAAGTTCACGTTGTCAGTCAGGTCCTTCCACGTGCCCGCCACGCCCTGCACATCCGCCTGCCCGCCGAGCTTGCCTTCCGTACCCACCTCGCGTGCGACGCGCGTCACCTCGGAGGCGAACGAGCGCAACTGATCGACCATCGTGTTGATCGTATTCTTCAGTTCGAGGATTTCGCCTTTGACGTCGACGGTAATTTTCTTGGAGAGATCACCCGCGGCCACCGCCTTCGTCACTTCAGCGATGTTGCGCACCTGGCTCGTCAGGTTGCCCGCCATCGAGTTGACCGAGTCGGTCAGATCTTTCCAGGTCCCTGCGACGCCCTGTACGTCGGCTTGGCCGCCGAGCTTGCCCTCCGTGCCCACCTCGCGGGCGACGCGCGTGACTTCGACAGCAAACGTGCCGAGTTGCTCGACCATCGTGTTGATCGTCTTGGCGGTCCTGAGAAACTCGCCTTGCAACGGGCGCCCGTCTGCTTCCAGCGCCATGCTTTTCGATAGATCGCCCTGCGCGACCGCGCCGATCACGCGCGCCACTTCGCTCGTCGGATGCACCAGGTCGGCTATCAGCGAGTTCACCGCGTCGATCGAATCGCCCCAGAAACCTCGCGCGTAGGGAAGTGCCGCACGCTCTTTCAACCGCCCTTCCTTGCCGACTACTTTGCTAAGCCGCCCGAGTTCTTCAGCGATACGGACATTCTGTTCGACCACATCGTTGAAGACATGCGCGACCTTGCCGTGTATGCCCGGCCAGTCCGCCGGCAACGCGGAAGCTTCACCCTTCTGCAGGGACGCCAGCGCGTCGAGGACGGTTTTCGTGCATTCTTGCGCCGTCGTCACGCTGTCAAACAGAAGATTCACGTGAGATGCACTGTCGAGCCAGATACCGGTCAATGCACCGCTATCGATCGCCACATCTTTCCCCGACGCCCTGTGGCCTGACAGGTATCTCGACATCTTGCCGAGGTGCCGTCCAATATCCCTCGTCTGAGACGAAAGCAGATTGAATTCGGCTGCAACCTTGCCGGCCTCGCCGGTCCAGTTTTCCGGCAGACGATATGAAGTATCGCCCCGGCGCAGCGCACTCAACGCCGCCGCGATATGCGCCAACTGGTCATTCGATTGCAGCGCTGACTCGACTTCGAACGTATCCATGCGTTCCTCACCTGTCACACGCGAGCGGTGCGTTGTCGTTGAAATTGTCGATGTGATGGCTTGATTCGCGCGCGGGATTGATACGAAGTCGCGCGATCAAATGATGTTAGCGATACCGCAACTGCCGGGATAAAGGCGCCTCCCTGCGTGTGCTTGCCTGCAATCTACCAGTCAATCGGCTAATTTGCCGCCAAAGCGCGAACGCGCGAAATTGGGGGATTTACTCGTATGCCGATAACCAGTGCATTTCTAGCGCAGCGCGCACGCGAATACACACAATGTTCAGGTATTTGTTTCCGACTCCATACTGGGTGAGGTATTTCTTTCCTTGTCGGAATATTGAAGCTTCAATACGGGTCGGCAGGTCTTACGGCAATAGGCGGGACGAAGTTCATGCAGTCTGCCATCGTGCCAGGACGCTAAACCGTGCCGCGATCCTTGTTGGCGATGCGATTGCCGCGATAGGAAGTTTAACAGTGCCAGTCGACTGCATTTCTCGCGCCTCGGTTTCCTGCGCTTTGTCGTTAGTACTACTTTGCGTGAATAGGAAAGCAAAGCGCCCGACGCTTTCTGATCGCACAGACATTCAGCCTTGATAAACCAATTGTTCTTTATCAGGCATAGCGAATGCCTCCGCTTTGTTTGCCACTTTTTTCTGGCGGCTCCGAGGTCTGATCAATTGCAATCACACAGCACGACGATTGCGACCCGCGCCACCCGCCCAAATCGGCCACGAAGATGGCGAGCGTTCTCATCGCTTGAAGGCTTACGATAGAAAAACCTGGTACACCGCTCCAATTGCCGTGGCGGACCCAAACGGGTCGACCACGCGGAACGGCCAAACGAAACCGCACGCCGGCCGGTGCGTCATTTGCCAGGGGTTCCGGCGGCTTCGCACTTGGCTCGGAATCCCGCGTCTCAGTTCGATGAGCACTCCGCAAGGGGACGGCAGATGAATGTAGCAAATGGAAGGATCAGACGAAACGCACCGAAGCGAGTTCTGATGTTCAGACAGGCCGAACTTGCGCAGTCGGCTGCAGGTAGGAGTGGTGCAGACACCAAGGCCACACCGTCCGCGCGGGCCAAACGCCCCGTGCTCTGGGTTGTGTCGGCAAGCGCATTGGCTATCGGGATCATGGGTATCGTCACGTATGGCGATCGATTCGGATTTGGACCCGCGTCGTCAGCACAACACACGTCCTGGTCCGGTCATGTCCCGCTACCGCCATCGACTCCCGCGCGCGAAACCGCGGTCGGCAAGGCCGAGGTCGCGCCGCCTGTGCCTTCCACTCCGACCGATCATCGCGCTGCACCTACTAACGATTCCGCTGCGCGGCAGCCGGCTACGCGAGAGCCAGGTCAACCAAATTATGCTGCCGCGCAGAATCGCCGGCATTCGGCGCCGCACGTGAAAGCAATTGCGCCGCACACGCCTGGTATTAGCCGACCTACGTCGCCATCGCAACAAGGGGCTTCGTCCGGTCGCGTCGCGAGATCGTCGCCACCGCTTGTCCGCGAAACCGTGATCGGCAGTGCCGGAGTCGCCGCGCCCGCGCCTTCCCATTCGGTCGATCACCGCAGTGCGGTTTCTCCGAAGTCTGCTTCACCCCAGTTGGCTAAAGGACAGTCTGCAGGCGTTCAGGGTGCAGGCGGTTCGCGTGCCGGTGCGGGGGCTGGGGCGGGTGCAGGTGCAGGTGGTTGCTGTCCGGGCCGCGCTGCGTTGCTGGCGGCTTCTGTCTCGTGCACACTTGTTGTCTCCGTGCGCTGTCTGCGCATTGTAGGGAGCGACGGCAGATCA
>NZ_JACFYJ010000202.1:0-3602 GCF_037126505.1 Paraburkholderia bengalensis | reverse complement strand
CGCGCCGGGCAGCGCGACGGGCACGGCGACGGGCGTGCCCGTCAATCCCCCCGCGCCGGACAACGCGACGGCGGCAGGCTCGCCCGGCACCATCAATCCGAACGCGCAGGCAAGCGGCCCGGGGCTGCCGGAAGGCGCCGTCGGGCAAACCCAGAAAGCCGCCGAGCCGGTGCGCACGCAAGCCGAAGAAGCCGTCGTGCAACGCGAGCACGCGCCCCTCTTCGATCACAAGCTGACGTTGGACTGGGGCATCAGCGACACCTACTACGACCGCCGCCAGCTGCAGCTGTCGGGCTTCCTCGCGCTCGACGCGATCTTCCTCGGCAACATCAACCTCGGGCAGACCAAGTCGCACCAGGTGATGGCCGACCTCGACACGCGCTACGGCCTCACCGACCGCATGAGCGTCGATGTCGACGTGCCGTATGTGTACCGGCACAGCCAGTTCATCGTCGGCGGCGCGGGCGGCGCGGCGAACACGCTGTCGGATGCATCGGTCAATTCGAACGCGATCGGCGACGTCAACTTCGGGCTCTACTACCAGATCGTGAAAGAGACCAACAACATCCCCGACGTGGTCGGCAGCCTGCGCGTGAAGGCGCCGACGGGCACCTCGCCGTTCGGCCTCAAGGTCGTGCAGCTCGATGCCGACAACACGAATCTCGTCGCGCCGTCGAAGCTGCCCACGGGCACGGGTTTCTGGAACGTGACGGCGGGCCTCTCCGTGCTGAAGACCTACGACCCCGTCGTGCTGTTCGGCAGCCTGTCCTACACGTACAACATCGCGCGCTCGTTCTCGGACATTTCGTCGGTGCAGGGGCAGACGCAGCCGGCCACCGTCAAGCTCGGCGACATCTTCCAGCTCGGCGCGGGCGTCGCGCTCGCGTTCTCCGACAAGGACTCGGCCAGCATCTCGTACACGCTCGCGCTGCAACCGTCCTCGAAGACGAAGGCGCCGGGCGGCGACTACGTGAAGGTGCCCGGCAGCGAAACGACGGCGGCCGTGATGAATTTCGGCCTGAACCACGTGGTGAACAAGCACCTGACGATCAACGGCTCCGTCTCGTTCGGCATGACGCCGGATGCGCCGAACTACGTGATCGGCGTGCGCTTTCCCTACACCTTTTGACCTGATACCGAGACGAGGCAGATCGTGCGCGAATCCTCTCATCTGAGCTCAGTTACATCGCTCGCAGGCGCAGGGCTGCGCCTCGCCGTCTCACGCGCAGCCGAGACGCCGACGTCACGCGGCACGCCGCCCGCCGCGTCCGCGCGGGTGCTGCTGTACGTCGCGCGCACGCCCGACGACGCCCTCGTCGAGCATCTGAAAAGCCGCGGCTGGAGCGTGCTCGTCGCGCGCTCGGCGCACGAGATCGGACGGCTCATCAAGCCCGCGACGACGTGCGCGGGCATCGTCGACATGGCGAGCTTCGCCGTGCGCGAGCTGCCCGCGCTCGAAACGAGCCTGCGCCAGCAGCAGGTCGGCTGGATCGCGCTCGCGAATCCCGAGCGGCTCGCGGACCCCGCCGTGCGGCGGCTGATCCGGCATTACTGCTTCGACTACGTGAAAATCCCCGTGGCGAGCGCGACCATCGACTATCTGGTCGGCCACGCGTACGGCATGATCAACCTGTGCGACGCCGACCTGCCGCCCGACCCCACCGCCGTCAGCGACGCCGAGATGGTCGGGACCTGCGAAGCGATGCAGCAGCTCTTCCGCACGATCCGCAAGGTCGCGAACACCGACGCGAGCGTGTTCATTTCGGGCGAATCGGGCACAGGCAAAGAACTGACCGCGCTCGCGATTCACGAGCGCTCGCCGCGTCGCAAGGCGCCGTTCGTCCCGATCAACTGCGGCGCGATTCCGCATCATCTGCTGCAATCGGAGCTGTTCGGCTACGAGCGCGGCGCGTTCACGGGCGCGCACCAGCGCAAGATCGGGCGCGTCGAGGCAGCCAACGGCGGCACGCTGTTCCTCGACGAAATCGGCGATCTGCCCATGGAAAGCCAGGCAAGCCTGCTGCGCTTTCTGCAGGAAGGCAAGATCGAGCGTCTGGGCGGCCACGAGTCGATTCCCGTCGACGTGCGCATCATCTCGGCGACGCACGTCGATCTCGAAGGCGCGATGCGCGACGGGCGCTTTCGTCAGGACCTGTTCCACCGGCTGTGCGTGCTGCGCGTCGACGAGCCGCCGCTGCGCGCGCGCGGCAAGGATATCGAGCTGCTCGCCCATCACATTCTCGGCAAGTTCATGACGGATAGCGCGCGCAAGATTCGCGGCTTCGCGCCGTCGGCGATCGAGGCGATGTACAACTACCACTGGCCGGGCAACGTACGCGAGCTGATCAACCGCGTGCGCCGCGCGATCGTGATGGCGGAGAGCAAGCTGATTTCCGCCGAGGATCTCGACCTCGCGCACTTCAGCCAGCCGCAGACGATGAGCCTCGCGCAAGCGCGCGAAGCCGCCGAGAAGCGTGCCATCGAGGTGGCGCTGCTGCGCCATCGGCATCGGTTGAACGAGGCGGCGACGGACCTCGGGATTTCGCGCGTGACGCTGTACCGGCTGATGGGCACGCACGGGTTGCGCGATACGTCGAACGACGACAGGGCGGCGGTCAAAAGCGACGAAAAGCCGGAAGGCAAGAACGTGTCTCCCGACGATCACGACACGCGCGAATAGCGGCTCGGCTGTTCGACGGGAAGACCTGGTGTGGCGAAAACGTGGCGGCACGGGTCGGGCACGGTCCGGGCACGGTTCGGCACCGCTCGTGGCGCGTGTCAGGCACGTGTCGGCACGTGTGGGCACGGCTTGGGGCGGTCGGCCGCGCGCGTTGTGCGTTCGGCCGGGCGCTGCGGGCTCGGGTAGAATCGGCTTTCGCTTTTTCGTGATCCGATTCCCTCCCGATTCCCTCTTCTACGCATGACGACGCTCACTCTGATCGTCGCTCGCGCCCGCAATGGCGTGATCGGCCGTGACAACCAGCTGCCTTGGCGGCTTCCCGAAGACCTCGCCTTCTTCAAGCGCACGACGATGGGCGCGCCCATCGTGATGGGGCGCAAGACACACGAGTCGATTGGCCGCGCGCTGCCGGGGCGCCGCAACATCGTGGTGACGCGCGACGCGCAGCGTCGTTTCGAAGGCTGCGACACCGTCACGAATCTCGACGATGCGTTGGCGCTCGCGGCGCGCGACGGTGCGCCCGAGGCGTTTCTGATCGGCGGCGCGCAGCTTTATCAGGAAGGGGCGCTGCGCGCGGACAAGATGATCGTGACCGAGATTCACGCCGACTTTGACGGCGACGCCAGTTTTCCTGCGCCTGATCCGGCGCTGTGGGACGAGGTCTCGCGGGAGACGTATCGCGCGGGTGCGCCGAATGATTTCGAGTATGCGTTTGTAGTTTATCGGCGCAGGTCGGCGTAACGGATTTTTGCCGCGGCGCGGCGGTTTTTTGTTTGTTTTGCCGTGTGGGACGGGGCGTTTGCGGCGCGGGCGTTGCCGGTGTGTGCGTGCCCTTTGCGGGGGCATCCGCTCTTTGTCTCTGGTTGATTAGCGTTGCCCCTGTGCGGGGCGGCACCTACTTTTCTTTGCAGCGGCAAAGAAA
>NZ_JACFYJ010000201.1:0-3620 GCF_037126505.1 Paraburkholderia bengalensis | reverse complement strand
CGCGCCCGCCCTGTTGAGCGCCGCGAGCGACGACCAGGCGCTGGACGCCCTGCCGGACAGCGCCGTCGCGCCTGTCTGAGGGCGTTGGCGGCCGCGCGTCGCGGGGTCTTCGCGGCACGCGCGGGCGCCCTCTGGTTTACACCTCCCCGGTTCGCCCCTCAATCCGCCAAAGTTTTCCGCCTGCATGCCGTAAACCTGAATAACGACGGTCTCCGTCGCTTTTCGTGAGGGCTCGGCAGTGCTGATTTTCGTGGGAACACTCGTTACGCTGTTGTCCGTCTTCGGCGGCTATGCGCTGGAGGGCGGCCATCTGGGCGCGCTCATGCAGCCCGTCGAAGTGCTGATGATCGCGGGCGCGGGTCTCGGTGCGTTCATCCTCGGCAACGGGATGAAGACGATCAAGGCTACGTTGCGCGTGATTCCGACGCTGTTCAAGGGCGCCAAGTACAACAAGGACGTCTACATGGAGCTGATGGCGCTCCTCTACGTCCTGCTGGCGAAGGCGCGCAAGGAGGGCACGCTCACGCTCGAAGCGGATATCGATGATCCGCAGAAAAGCCCGATCTTCACGCAATACCCGAAGATTCTCGCCGACCACCATATCGTCGAATTCCTGACGGACTATCTGCGCCTGATGGTCGGCGGCAACATGAATGCGTTCGAGATCGAAAGCCTGATGGACGAAGAAATCGAAACGCACCACGCGGAAGGCGAGGCGCCCGCTCACGCGCTGAGCAAGGTCGGCGACGCGATGCCCGCGTTCGGTATCGTCGCGGCCGTGATGGGCGTCGTGCACACGATGGCGTCGGCCGACAAGCCGCCCGCCGTGCTCGGCGAAATGATCGCGCAGGCGCTGGTGGGGACGTTCCTCGGCATTCTGCTGTCGTACGGTCTGATTGGGCCGCTCGCGAGCGTCGCCGAACAGCGCGTGACCGAGTCGACCAAGATGTTCCAGTGCATCAAGGTGACGATTCTCGCGAGCCTGAACGGCTACGCGCCCGCCATCGCTGTGGAATTCGGCCGCAAGGTGCTGTTCTCGACCGAGCGTCCGTCGTTCGCGGAACTGGAAGAGCACGTGCGCCGCGTGAAGGCCAAATAAGGAACGCGGGCGATGAGTAAGGACAAAGACCGCGCAATCGTTGTCAAGCGCGCCGCGCCGAAAAAGGGCGGCCACCACGGCGGCGCGTGGAAGCTCGCGTATGCGGACTTCATGACGGCGATGATGGCGTTCTTCCTGCTGATGTGGCTGCTGAGTTCGGCCTCCACGGTGCAGCTGAAAGGCATCGCCGACTACTTCAACCAGCCGCTGAAGATCACGCTGTGGGGCGGCGACCGCAGCGCCGTCGACTCCAGCCAGATCCCCGGCGGCGGCCGCGACATCTCGACCGACAAGGACGGCATCACGCGCCAGTCGGACGGCTCGACCAATCGCGCCGAACACACCGCGATGCGCGCCGACGACCAGGCGCTGCAGCAGTTGCAGGGCGCCGTCGAACGCCGCGAGCAGGTTCGTCTGCATGACCTGCAGGTGAAGCTGATGGCCGCGATCGAGGCGAACCCGGTGCTGCGCCAGTTCAAGCAGCAGATCCGCATCGACTCGACGCTGCAGGGCTTGCGCATCGAAATCGTCGATACGCAGAAGCGCCCGATGTTCGCCACCGCACAGGCCATCGTGCAGCCGTACATGCACGACATCCTGCAGGCGATCGGCGCGACGCTGAACGACGTGCCGAACCGCATCGTCGTGCAGGGCCACACCGACGCCGTGCCATACGCAGGCGGCGAGAAGGGCTACAGCAACTGGGAACTGTCGGCGGACCGCGCGAACGCGTCGCGCCGCGAGCTGATCGCGGGCGGCATGGACGAAGCGAAAGTGCTGCGCGTGCTGGGTCTCGCATCGACGCAGAATCTGAACAAGGCCGATCCGCTCGATCCCGAAAACCGCCGGATCAGCATCATCGTGCTGAACAAGCGCTCGGAAGACGCGCTGATGCAGGACGACACGTCGTCGACTACGTTGTCGAACGACGCCGCGGGCGCCGGCAAGCCGCTGCTGCAGAAGATTTCCACGCCGCCGGGCGCGCAGCCCGCCGCTCAACCGCAGTCGCGGCCGGCTAAGGCGCCGCATGCGATGCAGAGCGGCGCGGCGCAAACCGCGTCGGTGATTCAGGACGCGGCCAGCAAGATGGCACCGGCCGACGCGGCGCCCGCGACGGCGACGCAATGACAGATTTGGCGGATCACGGCTACGCGGCGGGCGCCGCGGCCGCGATCCATCGTGAGCGCAGTGAGGATGGAATGATCAGGCACATTCTGGCAATCGACGATTCGGCGGCGATGCGGCAAATTCTGGCCGCGACGCTGACGGGAGCCGGCTATCAGGTGACGCTCGCGTCCGACGGCGACGAGGGGCTCGAAAACGCGCTGGCGATGCCGTTCGATCTCGTGCTGACCGATCAGCACATGCCGGGCCGAACCGGTCTCGATCTGATCGCCGCGCTGCGCGGCAACCCTGCTTACCGGAATACGCCGATCCTGGTCCTGACGACCGAATCCGGCGAACCGTTCAAGGCGGCCGCGCGCGACGTGGGCGCCACGGGATGGATCGAAAAGCCGCTCGACCCCGACATGCTGACCGAACTGGTCGCGGCGCTCGCCTGAGCGCCGTGGCCGGCAGACAGCAACCCATACATGGAAGTGGCATAGCAGCCAGGACTCTCGCGGTGACACACGCATGACTCTCGACATCACTCAGTTCTACCAGACGTTCTTCGACGAAGCGGACGAACTGCTCGCGCAGATGGAGCAGTTGCTCCTGAACCTCGACGTCGGCCAGCCCGACCCGGAAGATCTGGCGGCCATTTTCCGCGCGGCGCATTCGATCAAGGGCGGCGCGGCAACCTTCGGCTTCACGGCGCTGACCGAGACGACGCACATTCTCGAGTCGCTGCTGGACCGCGCGCGCAATAACGAAATCGTGCTGCGCAAGGACATGATCGACACGTTCCTCGAAACCAAGGACGTGCTTTCGGGCCAGCTCGCCGACTATCGCGCGAGCGCCGAGCCGGACGCGGCTGTCGCGGCCGCCATCTGCGCGAAGCTCGAACAGCTGCATAAGGAAAGCAGCGGCGCCGCGCCCGCAGCGGCACCCGCCGCCGCAGCACCCGCCGCCGCAGCACCCGCCGCCGCCGAAGGGCATGCGCCGGAGCATGTCGTCGAACAGGCAGTACAGGCCGCGGACGAATGGGCAGGCAACGAACCGGCACAGACCGGCGCTGCTGCATCCGATGCGGTTGCAGGACCCCATCTGAAAATTACGCTACGGGGCGTGGGGGAAAAGGACCAGGAACTGCTCACGGAAGAACTGGGCAACCTGGGCCGGATCGTCGGGCAGGTGAAGGCGGGCGGCGACATTACGCTGTGGCTGGAATCCGATGTCTCGTCCGACGACATCGTCGCTGTGTGCTGTTTCGTGATCGACGAAAGTCAGATCGTGATCGGCCGCGGCGCAGCGCCGGCCAACGGCGCGGAGCAGGGTGCGCCTGGAGCATCCGACGCTTCGCAAGCCGGGACGGCGAATGCGGGGGGCGTGGCGAGCGGCGGCGCGGGGGCGCCGGCCG
>NZ_JACFYJ010000200.1:0-3672 GCF_037126505.1 Paraburkholderia bengalensis | reverse complement strand
GAGGCGTCTTCACCACCGTTAAGGATCTGGATCGCAAACTGATGCGCTATATCCGTGAGCACAACAAGAATCCGAAGCCGATCAAATGGAAGTACAACGGTCCATCGCGGCGAATTCGCCCGGTGCCATTTTAATGACGCGATGGACTAGTTAGCGGTCTGTATCGGCGCCGTGGTGTATGCGTGGGGCTGACACAGCGGCAAAATAGCAAGATCAGATCGTATGTGATGGTGCAGGGCGCTCAGGGGGCTAAGGATCGTCCGGTTTCTCGGCAGGACGGCGAATTCGCAAGCGACAGTGACGCGCTTCGTGAGCGATGCGTGGCGGTGACTTGCCTTAGGTTGTAGGAGACGTCAAACGGTTCAATACCTGCAGCCTTGCCGTGCGAGTAACCGCCATCTACCATTACTCTGCTGCCACACAAGTAATTCGTCCAGGTCAACTTCTGTGAACTTTCCATTCGACTCTGTGGTGGCAGAAAAATGATTGCGGATCACTGCTGTATTGCCCGTGATGCTCGCCAATGTGTGAGTCAGGTCGATTCGCCGATAATGAACGCGTCCTGTTGCGATTGCAGCAACAAACGCGGATTGGTTTTGCAAACTGTCGTTAGGCTGACCGTAAGTGAGCGTATCAGTCGTCAGATCTCGCAATCTCTGGGCATCGCCATCGATCATTGCTGCGGTTAGGTGATACATTGCGTCCGTAAGGGCGTATTCATCAGAGTTTTTCGCAAATGCGCCCGAACAAGCAAGCACGATGGTTGCGGCAATAATCAGCTTTTTCACGTTGAAATACCCCTCAAACGAGCCGGCAAATCCCTCGTGCTGTCAAAAACGCGCAACAATTTTCCGAATATTGTTGGATTATAGGCGTACGCTTGGAAAACGCCACGAATTTCTCATGCGACGGCGAAGATCGGAAAAATCCGTGAGCCTGATGGAACCGCGCCAGCGCATACCAGGTCTTGTCGGACTGCTTGCGACGCATCGCGTACTCATCGCCGATAGCCCGGATGATCGGGGAGTGTAACCGCAGCCCGGCCTCGCCAACGCCCTAGGTGAACTTGAGTCTTACACGAAGGAAGCGGATAACGAATGCCATATACCGATACGTTTGTATCGCCGTATAGGCGCGCCCGGATTTTTCCTTGAAAAAATTCCGTACCACGCAACTCACGAATTGACCACGTGGGTTCGAAAATCTATCATGTGCCAACTCGCAGAGCACTTCATGACATGGACAGACCTGAAGCCCATCCGCTTTCGAGCAAACTCGCTGTTTTACTGTTTGCTCTGGTAGTCTTGAGTTGGGCGCTCACGTGGACTGTGACTAAATTTATCGTCGTTCAAGTTACGCCGCTGTGGGCAATCGCCATCCGATGCGCCATTGCCAGCGTCGCGCTGTTTTTCATTCAACTGGTGCGCGGCCAACTGATTCTTCCAAAGCTCGGAGATTTGCCTGTTCTGCTGACAGTCTCAGTGCTTCACATGGTAGCGTTCTCCACGCTCGTTGCATTAGGTCTTAAGTTTGTCCCTCTCGGGCGATCCATTGTGCTCGGTTACACTACGCCTCTGTGGGTTGCTCCAGGCGCCTGGTTGTTCCTAAAAGAAAGGCCAACTCTACGTCAGCTGGGCGGGATTGTCCTCGGATTGATCGGTCTCGCGCTTATGTTTAATCCCCGAGACTTTAAATCGGATAACACGGATGCGTTACTAGGTAATGGTGTGATCCTGATTGCAGCTTTCTTCTGGGCCGCAAACATCCTGTATGTCCGCGCCCACAGATGGGTCTCAACACCATTTCAATTGCTGTTCTGGCAGACATTTTTGGCAGGCTGCGTCCTGGTGACACTCGCCATCACCCTAGATGGCGTTCCGCACATCTCTTGGTCTGTTAAGCTCGCCGCCGCTTTTCTGTTCTCAGGATTGTGTGGTACAGCACTGGCATATTGGGCTATGTCAATGGTTAACCGGAGCCTTCCGGCAACCACCACTTCCTTAGGCCTGTTGGCGACGCCCGTCGTTGGTGTCGTATGCTCGGTTATTGGTCTTGGAGAGACCATTACTGCATCGTTAGCAATCTCGATGATAACGATCCTCGGAGGAATCGCCCTCGGATTGCCTCTACGCATTAACCTTTCTTCCCGGTTCGCTTCGGTATCGCAAAATCCCGGTGCTGGCGAGCGCCTGCGGCGTTGAAATGCTGCACGTGTAGCACAGTGAGTCGTTGCAAGAAGCGCCGGATAGCCGTGCACGTTGAAGAAGAAATGTGGCCTCGCGGTGAACAGGCACGCGCACGCACCCGACATTGGAAATGGGAAGGACGGCGCCAGCAAGAACAATCAATTTTTAGTGAGCAAGGTTAGTTGAACGATTACAATCTGGGGGCGTGCAGATTCGTCCAGCGACCAAAAGTTGCTATGGCTATGCGATGAATTGTTGTTATCGTACGAGCCGATAGATGCTGGCATGCAGTTCAGCGGCAACAGCAAGCCTGAGTACCATAGCGAATGCGAAAAAGCTTCGGGGGCGTCCGCCCAGTGTTGTCAAGCCTAGCACGAAAAAAAGCCCGCAGTTGCCTGCGGGCCTAATCCACATCCAGGGGAACATGAAGGAGACCATTTAAGTATAAACCCCTATGTGCGATTTACAAGCATAGTAGTGTCGCAGCGACATGCGCTCTATTGCAGAAAGTACGGCTGCGACGCGCGATCATCGCCATCCGTTGAGACTTTAATGATGTCTCGGTGTCTCGACATATTCCGCAGTGGGATTTCGGGATGCGTCAACGATTGCCGGCTGCCAGGCAAGCGCACCGGCGGTTCAATCGCGTGTCGGCGATCACCTGCCGCGATAGCCTTTGACGTCGATCGGACTGCACCCGATCTCTGTCCCGTCCGCAGTCAGGCGACAAGTCGCAAAAGGCAGCGCAGCGGCAACGAGCGACGCAATCGAACCGACGCGGTACGAAACTGCGGTGTCAACGGAGACCGTCGCCGGTAAGTCCTGGATCCGATTCTGTCGGGACACAGCGGCGGGGTCCCTGAGCGCCTGCGTTTCTAGCTTTGCCTCTGGCGGCCTTGTCTCTCCGCATTCTCCCGCTAAATTCTGCTCGTGCGCGGAACCGTATAGGGAATAATTTACTTTCGGGCTTGTGCATATGGTTATACCGTTTTCCCAATTGTTATACGGTTCTTCTTGATGTAAGGTCGCTGCTCGCAGGGCGCCATTCATTCACAGAGCGGAGCTCGGCGCATAGAGTCTCGATGTGAATACGTGGCATGACTAGTTGCCCAAGTGCGACGCTTATCAAATAAATTCTGAGAGATTTGTACGAGATGAATCGAAATGCTCAAACCATCGAGCACCTGGAGCGGTGTCGGGAAAACGGTCGCATCCGACGCGCGCTTGCTGCGCGCCTCAACACTGTATGCAGGAGAGCCGGCCTCAGCTCGGCTCGCGTGGCTAAATTGGTTGGTGCCAGTGAACGAGACGTTGAATTCTGGCGGCGCGGCATTACTTCTCCCGCACTAGATGCGCTCAAACGGATAGCAGCCGCCGTCAAGGTCGAGAGCTAACGTCAAGAGTGGTGTACGGGCAACGTTAAGGCAGGGGCTATCAGGCGGCGAGTTTCTGCTGAACCGGTCGATCGTCTTGCACCGGTTCGCCG